>NZ_JBEPOO010000004.1 GCF_040546815.1 Devosia sp. 2618 | reverse complement strand
AGAGCCGAGAGCCGAGAGCCGAGAGCCGAGAGCCGAGAGCCGAGAGCCGAGAGCCGAGAGCCGAGAGCCGAGAGCCGAGAGCCGAGAGCCGAGAGTGGCCCCGGTTCCATAAATAGCATTATGCGCATCACCACCTTGCGGAGCACCCTTCGGGGCTTACCAAATACCCGCCTCCTCCTATATATAGTCACGATAGTCATTTTCTATCGGAGGTCTGTTGTGGCCAATAGCAAGCGTAGTGATGAAGCCTGGACGGTCGCGAATGCCAAGGCGCGGTTGTCGGAGGTCATCGAGCGGGCCCAGAGTGAGCCGCAGATGATTACACGCAATGGAACACCAAGTGTGGTGATCGTTTCGGTCGAGGAATGGAATCGCAAGACAGCCCGCAAAGGCAGTCTCGCCAGTTTCCTGATGGAATCACCTTTGGCCGGAACCGAGCTCGAGACCGAGCGTCTGGTTGATCAGCCCCGAGACATTGCGCTGTGAACTTCCTGCTCGATACAAATGTGCTGTCCGAGGTGCGCCGGCCGCAGCCGGATGCCCATGTGATGGCCTGGCTCGACCAGGTGGATGAAGACCGCGTCTATCTCAGCGTCATCTCGATTGCCGAGATCGCCCGTGGGGTTGCTCTGATGGATGGGGGGAAGCGCAAGAGCGAACTGGCCCACTGGCTTGAGCACGAATTGCCGGCTCGATTCGCTGGTCGCGTGATTCCCGTTGATGTGCCGGCCGCCCTGACATGGGGAAGATTGCTCGCTCAGAGCAAAAATTCGGGGGTAGGTCTCAGCGTTATGGATGGCTGGATAGCAGCGATCGCCCAGACTCATGGTTTGACGCTGGTCACTCGCAACACAAAGGACTTCCAGAATCTCGGAATCGCCATGCTGAATCCCTGGGAAGGAGAGTAGGCGAGGGCCAATAGGACGGGCAGCCGTCTCGTTTGCTGGATTGCACGATAGAAAATGCATTTCGCGGCGAGAAATCGCAAAACGGCTGTAACGCCTACAAACCGGGCGCTTCAGGGCCGATTTCCACAGCCGGACGGAATTGGCGGGAACGAAATGTCAGTTTTGTCATCTAGGCTTGTTGACACTTACCGGGATCACCCTTAGAACCCCGCTCACCGCTGCAGAGCGAGACGCCAACCGGCGCCACGGAATGCAGCAAGCCACTGAAAACTAAAGACTTTTAGCTTTCAGATTTTCGGCTCTAATCTCTAAAATGACTTCGGTCGGTTCTGAGAAAAGAAAAGAAAATAGGTTGTTGACAGACTTAGGTGTCTCGATTACAACCCGGCCACGTTGACGACGCTGAGAGATGAAATTCTCTCCCACAGTTCGACGTTT
>NZ_JBEPOO010000003.1 GCF_040546815.1 Devosia sp. 2618 | reverse complement strand
GCAAGGTCTGCAAAAAACATACGGTTCTCAATACAATGTCGAAATAAATTCAAAACCCCCGTTGGCGAAAGCCAGCGGGGGTTTTGCGTTTGAGCTGATGCAATCCAAAAAGCAGCCGGCTGGTGGTGGCCGTATCTAACCACGCCACAAATGCCAGCACCTGGTCAGGGCCCTGCCTTCAAGCCTATCCATCCCAACGAAACCGACCTGCCCCGGCAACAGCACCTCGCCGCCGTCGACCCTCCCCCCCCAAAAAAAACCAAAACCAACACCACAAACTAAAAGTTCATAGTCTCGCCATCCAATCAAAGGCATATGGAATAAAAAACAGGATCAAAATATGCGCGTCGATGGGGGTGCCAAGACAGATGCCTGGGCAGTCGACGACGGATCGACTGTATCGGACGACAAGTCTTAATTGGCTCTCGAATCAACAGCGTTCCGGACTGGTGGCCCCTGATGGCGAAGACCTACCGCCTACTCATGATGCCATTTGAATTATCGCGAGTTTCTCGCGTCCGTGTTCCCGCTGGCAACATAACACCTGACCATCCGGATGGGGCGCCCGGCGACTATGCCACTTACCAATCATCGCCCTCCCGCCCCACAGTTCGGAAAGAGCACCGGGCGCTCGTTACGCGAATCAGCGATGAATACACTCTGCCGACTTCACTGCTCGAAGCGAAGCCGCACTAGGCGGTCCAAAGTGAGCGCCTAGAACGGGCTGGTTCACGCGACTATTTGGTGCCGATGCCGTCGCGGCTACCATTCATCGCACCGTCTGAAAAGCGCTAATGGCTACCTCCCTCTGAAAATCTCCCTGAAGTGGAAATCGAGATATTCAGTTTTTGGTCGCGCACTCCCATCCGCCGGAAAGCGGGCGTGCGTGTTTCCTCGGAACAGCCATTTGAGATCAGAAGTGGCTTCGGAGCTGAAGAGGATCTTGCGGCTCGGACGGACGGTGAACAGTCCACGATCATATGCAAAATGCAGCGTACGAGTTAGAGGAAAGGCGTTCTCAACGTTATCGGGTCCGCCCAGTTTGACCGGCATAAAGTGACAAACCTCTACTTCGTGTTCTGATCCATCACTGGCCCCCACTATTAAGCTGCTGCACGCACACTTGGGGCCATAGAGCTCGATAACGTCGAACCGCAAGCGTCGAGACCGCACCAATTCGCTACGCAGCCTGCGTTCTCGTTCCTCCACTGTTTCACCAAAGGCTTCGGTTTGTGCCTGATCGGCTACGCCTTGTTCCGGCGGCGCGCTGCCGTTGGTGCCCCAGGCAACTATTCGGTCAAATGTGTGTGGATGAAGGCGGCGAATACCTTCCGCATATCGATAGAATTCTCCTTCATCAGATTGGCTGCTGTCGTTCAACTCGATTTCGCGAAGCCACGCTGGCGAAATCGGCACCCTGAACGGTACGACATCACTAAGGCTAAGCACTAGAAAGCGTGGATCGTGCTTGTCCCTCTTCACTTGGACGACCTCCGCTGTGCCAAAGTAGCCGTGCTTGACCTCATCGCGTGGGGCATAGAGCAAGACCCTGGAATCGATTGCCTCAAGGGCGAGATCCATCTGAGGTTGATGAACGCGGCTGAACGTAGCACTGCTTGTTGGCTTGGACGGACATTCAAAACGATCGACACTCGGGTTCTCCTTGAGAATATGGAGAACTACGTAGCCTCAGGTTATGAAAAGCCTGCCGAAGACGTGGCTATGGGCGTCGGGCCGGTGACCTTCGAGAGGTGCCATGCAGGTTATTCGTGACAGTATGCACTAGCGGCAGTACCTTCCTCCGAGAGCCGAGAGCCGAGAGCCGAGAGCCGAGAGCCGAGAGCCGAGAGCCGAGAGCCGAGAGCCGAGAGCCGAGAGCCGAGAGCCGAGAGCCGAGAGCCGA